>NZ_BSST01000003.1 GCF_030161395.1 Thalassotalea insulae | reverse complement strand
TTAAACCAAGCTTTCGCGGCACTGCCGCCAACACCTGAGCACTTGATTAAACCACATAGTTTAAATTTATAAACACACTTAAAAGTTTAACAAGCTAATAGAAAAAGAAATGTGACGTTAATCCATTAACCTGATTGGGTAAATACCTTTTAAGTGCGCCCTAACCTAATGTTACTTTGAACAAATTTGTTAAACAACACTAAGTTTAAAACCTTAAATAAACCCTTTGATAAAACCACGTTAAACCTTTAACGAAGCAACCAACCACAGAATTCATGAAAACATATAACGCCGTTTTAAGCAGCAAAATACAGTTGGCTAAAATAAGTGAGGCACGAACAAAAAGCTAACTGTAATTTGTCCGACTTGAAAACCCTTGTTAGGCAAAAATATATGTACTAAAAAAGCTTGCCGTGAGGGAAATAAGAAGCGCAAACGTACCGCTCCAAAAAACATTCTTTCTAAATGTCATTTTGGATTGGTAGCTTTTAATTTGATCTCCTAACAAAAAAACAGTGTTTGACTGAATTTTATCGAATACCTCTGATAGCTTTGTAGATATTAATGCAGTTAAAACATACGAAACAAAAAATGAAGCAATTGCAAGTAACAAAGTAGGATTTAACTTATCATCTATTTCAATATAATTATCCAACCCAAATAATATAAGCATATTGTATGACAGTGCCCAACACACAAAAAAGTAAGGAATAAACACCAACTCTTTTGCATACGTTAAAGGGGTATTCTTTAATCTCAATATTTCTTCTGATATTTGTTTCGCAAAGTGATCTACGTTTTTCATATTCCCTGATGACATTGAAACTTCTATTTCTGGGTCTTTATCATCTTGACGAGAACTATATTTTCCACCAATTCTAAATTCGACTTCTATATTGAAATTTGAATATCTTGGGCTAGTAGATATCTCTAATCTCCTAATAAGCTTTCGTTCAGAATTAGTATCATTTAACACATCATCTATATTTTCAGTTTTATACGATATTTTATCTTCTCGTATTACACTATAAATTAGTTTTATTTCATCGTCTTTAGGGAATTCTCCTTGAATAGTATTCTCAATAATAGAGGAAAACCTTTTTAGTGAATCCTCATTAATCAAAAAATGAAAGTTAAATTCTTCCTCATATTTAACACTTTTCATATTTTATTTTGATCTCCGATAGTGAACGATGCAATTTTGCCTAACGCCCAAATAATGGGCAAATAACGCTTGGCTAAACTTGGAACGCAGTGACAAAGCCAAGCTTTATTTGTCCCTGTTAATTTGCTTGTTATATGGTTAGCCCAACCATCGCGGCAT
>NZ_BSST01000002.1 GCF_030161395.1 Thalassotalea insulae | reverse complement strand
GAATTTTGGGACGTCCTCCTCGTATCTGTCTTGTGCCACGATAGATACCACTTTCTTTATTAAATGGCGCAACACCAATCAATGACGATGCTTGTTTATTTGTTAGATAACCGAGCTCAGGCATATCGCTTAGTAAGTTGAAAGCGACGACATTACCAACACCAGGCATGCTCTGGATTATCATGTTTTTAGTTTTATAATCCTCACAGCTTTCCATTAGTTTAAGTAGTTTTTGGTCTAGCTTATCGAGCTGATTTTTAATGGCAGTTAAAATGGGATTAATCATACTGCTGATTGTTTTTGGCATGATTTTTAGACGGTTCTTTTCCATGGTTTGTATACCTATTAACTGTCTACGACGAGAAAGTAAGTCGCTCATCAATTGCATGGTAGCGGGCTTTAGCATTGAAAGTTTGGGCTTTATCGCTTCACCGTAATATGCAATAAGTTGTGCATCTAATTTGTCTGTTTTTGCATGCTGCCCTATGGCACCTGCAAATTTTTTGATATGTGCAGGGTTGGCTACAACAAAAGGCAAATTAGCTTTTGCGCAAGCCATAATAAAGTCTTGCTCAAGACGTCCAGTTGCTTCAATAGTGATGCGTGTTGGTTTATATTTTTTGATTTCCTTAATCGCCTTTTTAATACCTATTTCGTCGTTAGTCACGGTGAAATAAATATCTAACGGGCGTATGTAAATATCGAGTTGTGATTTGCCAGTATCAACACCAACATTTATTTCGTTTTGATTATTTTTGTTATTCATAATAAGCTGACTCTGCCTTGCTATTCGGGCTCGAGGCCCAGTTGACTATCCGAGTTTAGTGCTTGGAGTTTTATATGGCGTTCGTACTTGTTATCGGTCTCTCAATAGAGGAGCCTGCCAATCATCGAACTACCATATAAAAAGGCTTTGGTTGCAGCCAAAGCTTGGGCCTCACACTACCCGAAAAGGATTAAAAAGAATAATAAGATTTGGCTGTTATTATCCATACAAGCCATTTCAGTAACGGGACTGCTAACAGCTTGCTCGGTTCCGCTTCGCTGCACAATTTTAGCAAGCTATTATCAGCCCCTGAATGGGGCGTTAGCTTTACGTTCTCATATTGGAGTGTAGAATTAAATGAAAAAATTATGTGTTATTTGTGCTTTGCTTTTAAATTCGTTTATCGTAAATGCAGCCAGTGGTTCTAGTAACGGAAAAATATCTGCTATTAGATTTTACGAGGGGCATACTGGCGTGCTAATTATTCAAGAAAATATGTCAGACTTAGGCGAGTGTGGAAGAGCAGATTATTATATCTTAGATGAAAGCCATTCGTATTTTAAAGAAATTTATTCTCTAATATTATCCTCGCATATGACTAATCACCCTTTATACCTGGAAATTGATGGATGTATCGAGGGGATCTCAAGAATCAAACATGTAAGAAGTGTTAAGCAAAGCTAACAAGGCAATTATAAATGGGACGTCTAAAGCTTGGCTGGCGCTCATTCTTCGCTATTATAGCCAAGCTTAATACGCCCCATATTGCGGCGTTAGTTTCCTATGGATAAGTATGAAAAATCTAACTAAAACGACAACAAAGGTTATTCATCATTTATATAAATCACGAGAAGCCATGGAAATAGCAGATATGCTTGATTTAGACTGTAATAGTATGTCTTTGGGTTGTAATGGTTGGTCTTTGGAGCAATTAGAACGTATTCATTTAGCTATTTTAAAGTCTAGTTATTCAAAAAATCAGGATATTGAAATTACTATTAAGCAAGCTAAAAAGGATTGGCGTGATGTACTAGTTTCCGCTGGATTTGCAGAAGACCTAGAGGCTCATAAATTATGGGCCGAGGGAATCGGTAACTAACAAGCCATTGCAGTGCGGGACTTTTAACAGTTGGCTTTCCTCACTGCGTTCGTTATTTTAGCCAACTGTGTAAAAGCCCCTGAATGGGGCGTTATGTTTCATGGAAGAATGATATGAAAATTTACGGATATGAGAAAACTGAAGATGATGATCCTGTTTGCATCGAATTATCTGAAATCACATTGAGTACATCTCCTGTAGTTTTAAGAAATATTGCAAACTTCCTAAATAAAGCTGCAGATGATATTGAGCAACTTCCAGATTTTGAGCATGTGCACCTACAGGATGACTCTTCTGTATGGACAGATGATATGCCTGACATAGTCATATGTAAAAATTCAACATAACAAGCCATTAAACAGGGACAAAATCTAGTTGGCTTTGTTCACTGCGTTCACTATTATAGCCAACTAAATTTAGCCCATTAATGGGGCGTTAGCTCTCAATAAGGAAACCTATGAGAACATTATTTTTTTTAACTTTGTTTTTTACTTTATCCGCACATGGAGGCTCTGCAGAGGGAAAAGTCGTCAGTATCATAGCTCATTCTGATGGCGGAAATGGGCATGGTGTATTTATGTTCGTATTGGATGGAGAGAGGTCAGATGTCCCTACTTGCAGCACGGATGCAGGTGGTAAAGCTTGGGCCCAATCTTTAGAAAAAGAATCTGGGAGGGCGATGTACTCACTAGTTCTCTCTGCCCAAGCACAGAATAAGACGATTAAGATTATTGGTTATGGAAATTGTGATACCTGGGGCGATCGAGAGTAACCTAGATATGCAGTTCTTAAGTCGCAATGAGAGCTAACAAGGCGTTTAAAAAGTCGGACACCGTAATGCTTGCTCGGTTTCGCTGCGCTTCACATTTTAGCAAGCATAACTAAGCCGTTTAACGCGGCGTTATAACGTACGGAGAGTATTGTGATAAACAAAGGAAGTTGCTTGTGTAATCAAGTTAAATATGAAATTGATGGTGAATTTGAAGATGTACTAAATTGTCATTGTAGTATGTGTCGTAAATTACATGCCTCAGCGTTTAGAACAAGAGCGAAAATTAAATCTGAAAGCTGGAAAACGATTCAAGGTGATAAATTTATTAAATTTTATGAGTCCTCCCCAGGTGAACATAAAGGTTTTTGTTCTAATTGTGGTTCAAGCCTATTTACTAAATTTGATGAGAATCCTGATGTTTTAGGTTTTCCATTTGGCACCTTAGACACTGATCCTAAAGTAAAACCAACTCGTCATATTTATGTTGGTAGCAAAGCCGCTTGGCATGATATATCTGATAACTTACCTCAACAACAAGAGTACGAGTAAAGTCCGTTATAACAAGAAATTAAACAGGGACAAAAAACAGTTTGCGGTTTTCGTGCCTCAACATTTTAGCAAACAATTTTTTGCCCGTTAATTGGGCGTTAGCAGGCAAAACTATTTTATTGTTTTAAGCTTTTCACTTTTATCGCTTGGCGTACTTTTCTTGGTTAACTATTTAAACTTAGTGTTAAGTTAAAGTCAGGCGTTTAATTTAAATGGTTATGCCTTAACTTTATGTAAAGTCTCAATTAATTATTTACCTTTTCAGCGTAATCAATTAGTTTAGCGGTAAATCAACAAAGTGGTTTTACTTACTGACTTGGTATCGTTGCCAGCTAACAAGTAAAATCAGGCGGACACGCCACGCTTGCTCGCGCTGCGCGCATTATAGCAAACGTGTCTTAGCCGCTGTTTAAAGCGTTATATACCTATGGAGAATCGCTGAAATGGATAGCACATTGTTAATAATCGCAGCCACTCTAGCTGTAATAAATGTTCTTGTAAGTATATTCCTATTTACACGAGATGATTTAGAAAAATTCCAGAAAATTGCTCAAACAGTAATTGTTTGGTTAGTTCCATTTGTTGGCGCTTTGGTAATGTGGCTTTTCAATAAAAGCCAAGTTATTAACAAACCTAAAAGTAAGGCTCCATTGGGTGGCGGTTCGCCTTACGAGCATATTGATTAAGCGGCATATAACAAGTGACTATGGTGTCAATTCCTAATTCTCAACTCATTTTAGGATCCCACATGACACCATCTCTTACCATTGAATTTAAGATCACAATCATCTTTCTTATACAGGCAATTAATGCTGTTTTTTTTGGTTTTCCTGCCGCTAATAACCGTTCGTAAGTACCTTTAAAAACTGAGTTACATTGGATTGCGGACATCATCGCCATGTACATTGCCGTTCGAATTTTGGGACGTCCTCCTCGTATCTGTCTTGTGCCACGATAGATACCACTTTCTTTATTAAATGGCGCAACACCAATCAATGACGATGCTTGTTTATTTGTTAGATAACCGAGCTCAGGCATATCGCTTAGTAAGTTGAAAGCGACGACATTACCAACACCAGGCATGCTCTGGATTATCATGTTTTTAGTTTTATAATCCTCACAGCTTTCCATTAATTTAAGTAGTTTTTGGTCTAGCTTATCGAGCTGATTTTTAATGGCAGTTAAAATGGGATTAATCATACTGCTGATTGTTTTTGGCATGATTTTTAGACGGTTCTTTTCCATGGTTTGTATACCTATTAACTGTCTACGACGAGAAAGTAAGTCGCTCATCAATTGCATGGTAGCGGGCTTTAGCATTGAAAGTTTGGGCTTTATCGCTTCACCGTAATATGCAATAAGTTGTGCATCTAATTTGTCTGTTTTTGCATGCTGCCCTATGGCACCTGCAAATTTTTTGATATGTGCAGGGTTGGCTACAACAAAAGGCAAATTAGCTTTTGCGCAAGCCATAATAAAGTCTTGCTCAAGACGTCCAGTTGCTTCAATAGTGATGCGTGTTGGTTTATATTTTTTGATTTCCTTAATCGCCTTTTTAATACCTATTTCGTCGTTAGTCACGGTGAAATAAATATCTAACGGGCGTATGTAAATATCGAGTTGTGATTTGCCAGTATCAACACCAACATTTATTTCGTTTTGATTATTTTTGTTATTCATAATAAGCTGACTCTGCCTTGCTATTCGGGCTCGAGGCCCAGTTGACTATCCGAGTTTAGTGCTTGGAGTTTTATATGGCGTTCGTACTTGTTATCGGTCTCTCAATAGAGGAGCCTGCCAATCATCGAACTACCATATAAAAAGGCTTTGGTTGCAGCCAAAGCTTGGGCCTCACACTACCCGAAAAGGATTAAAAAGAATAATAAGATTTGGCTGCTATTATCCATACAAGCCATTACAGTAACGGGACTGCTAACAGCTTGCTCGGTTCCGCTTCGCTTCACAATTTTAGCCAATCATTTTGCGCCCATTAGTAAGGCGTTAAATTGCAAAAGGAGTTCGGGTGATATTCTCCCCAAAAGGATTTAATGAGGTAGCAGTGAAATATGCTCACCTGAAAAAATCATTTATTATTTCAACTGTTGCTCTTATTGTTCTCTTCTTTATATTGAGCAATATTAGTCAGCAAACTCCATACCTATCATTTGTCGCTATGTTAGCTGCAATATTAGGGGCAGAGGCATTCTTCATTGCAGGCTTCCTGCAATACTTCGGAAAGCTCGACTCAAGTACCTCAATAAATCCGTTTTGGTATTCTGTAACTCTGGCTAAAGAGTGGCTAGAGGTTGTAATGTTTGTTGTTTTACTTTTAATGCCCCTTGCAATGGCTGTTATGTTAGCTTACGGTGTGTAAATGCAACTTAACAAGCTAATAAATAAGGACAAAAAAAGTTGGCTGTTTTCGTTCCTCAACATTTTAGCCAACAATTTTTTGCCCATTATTAGGGCGTTATGTGTAAAGCAGGTTGTGTCTGCTATTTTATCCCCTAAAGGAAGTATTGATTTGAAAAAGTATATGGTTGTTGAGAAATTCAAACCTGGCTGTATCGAAGCTAATTATGAAAGATATAATGCTCAAGGTCGTATGTTTCCAGATGGGTTGCATTACTTGAATTCTTGGGTGAATAAGGAGCTTAATGTTTGTTATCAGCTTATGGAATCAAACAATATTGAGTTATTTTATGAATGGTTCAAAAAGTGGGATGACTTCGTCGACTTTGAACTAGTGCCGCTCGACTAAATTACACATAACAAGCCATTGCAGTGCGGGACTTTTAACAGTTGGTTTTTTCTCCTTCGTCGCTTATTTTAAACAACTATTTTTAGCCTCTTAATGAGGCGTTATGTGCCGTAATGGTATCGGAGCTGTGCGATTAGAATTGTGTCATCTTGATGTTTATAAACTATTCTGTGTTCGTCGTTAATACGACGAGACCAATACCCCGAGAGGCCATGCTTTAAAGGTTCTGGCTTTCCAATACCTTCATTAGGTGTTCGCTGAATATCTTTAATTAGCAAGTTAATCCGCTTGAGCATCTTTTTATCGGTACTCTGCCAATGAAGGTATTGCTCCCAAGCTTTGGTAGAAAACGTTAGCTTCATTCCAGAAGTTCTCTTTCAGTACCGTTTCCAGCTTCAAGCTCTGCAATAGATTCTAAAAGATCTCTGGCATTCGCTGGAGATCTAAGTAAATATGTAGTTTCTTGCATTGCGTTGTAATCTTCAAGTGACATCATCACTACAGGAGCTTCGCTTTTGCGCGTAATAATAATAGGTGCGTGGTCATTACAAACATGCGCCATTGTATTGGCTAAATTAGCTCTAGCAGCAGTATAACTAATTGCGTCCATTTGGTTCTCCAAAATGTTCATGTACGTTTATTTGTACAATATAGCATACTGCACATAACAAGTCATTAAAGCAGGACAAAAAGCAGTTGGTTTTTGCTCGTGCCTCGCTTATTTTAACCAACTATTTTATAGCCTCTTAATGGGGCGTTATATGGCGATAAGGAAGTCATGAGTTTTCGAGTAATAATTGGATTTACATTTTTACTATTTTTTCTGCATTTAGCTATTGGAGTAATTTTTAGCTATGCTCAATCACTCGAAGAATATAGTAAATATGTGAGTTACTTTGTTTCATTTACCATATTTTTATTTTTAGGAAAAAAGTTAGATAAGCCATTTGCTGGTTCAGCTATTGTTTACGTACTAAATTTCGCAATTGGTTTGCTCGCTATGTATTTGATTATTGGCTTAGTTCACTATCCAAAAGGTTGGGCTTACGATCTAATCCTAGAGCTTATTATAATAATAACCGCGGTGTTTATTGGTGCTAAAAATAGAAGTGGTCATAAAGCCATATAACAAGAGACTATGGCGTCAATAGCTAAATTTTAGTTTTTGGCGCTTGCCACATAACACCGTCTCTAAGCATTGAATTTAATATCACGACCATCTTTCTAATGCAGGCAATTATTGCCACCTTCTTAGGTTTACCTGCGGCAACTAATCGCTGGTAAGTTTCTTTAAAAATAGGATTGCTTTGAATCGCTGACATCATCGCCATGTATAAAACCGTACGTACTTGGTGTCTGCCTCCTTGGATTTTACGTTGACCTCGATACCGACCACTTTCTCGGTTCATCGGTGCAACGCCTACGAGGCTGCTGGCTTGTTTACTTGTCATGTAACCTAATTCAGGCAAGTTGCTGATAATGGATGCTGAGGCTATTTTTCCTATCCCAGTCATGCTTTGTAGGATTGTGTTCTTCGCCTGATAATCGGGACAAGATTCAATGAGTGCTATGAGTTTCTTTTCAATCTTGATTATCTGTTGCTTAAAGGCGGTGAGGATAGGTTTGATGGTCATGGCTAGCTCTTTAGGTAAAATTTGTAAGCGGTTCTTTTCCATGGTTTGCATCACTAATAATTGATTTCTTCTGGCGACTAAATCGCTCATTGCTTGCATGGTATCTGGCTTTAATTGGGATAGTTTAGGTTTTATCACGTCACCGTAGTGCGCAATAAGCTGTGCATCAAGCTTATCTGTTTTTGCACGTTGTCCAATGGCACCAGCGAAACGTTTGATGTGAATAGGATTAGCAATGACAAACGGTAGCTTAGCTTTAGCACAAGCCATAATAAAAGGCATTTCCAGGCGGCCAGTTGCTTCAATGACAATGCGCTCGACATTGTATTTTTTAATGGTACTAATCGCTTCATTGATACCTTTTTCATCATTTGAAACGGTAAAATAGATATCAATTGGACGCAGATAAATATCTAATTGAAATTTACCGGTATCAACACCGACATTAATGTTTTGATTGATTGTGTTTTTCATAATAAGCTAACCCTTGCTTGCGTAATGCGGGTTCGAGACCCAGTAGACTATTCGAGTATTTTGCTTGGAGTCTTTTATAGCGTTCGTTCTTGTTATCGGTCTCTCAACTGAGGAGCCATCGTTCAATCGAACTACTGTAAAAGAAGGCCTTAGTTGCAGCTAAGGCTAGGGTCTCACTTTACCGAATAAAAGTTATTTTGGTGGGTTTATTATCCATACAAGCTGTTTAAGCGCGGGACTGCTAACGTTTGGCTCGGTTTCGCTGCGCTACACATTTTAGCCAAACATTAATCAGCCCCTTAACAGGGCGTTATATGAATTGATGAATCTAAACCTCTGGAAACAAGAAGGGCGTATTTCACTATGGAGATATGTTCCAATTAACAAAAACTTTCCTGGTTGGCACATGAGTGCCGACAAAATTGGGTATGAAAACTTTTTAGATTTTCTAAAGTTATTGGAAGATTCTCCTGTTGGTTCTAAAAGAACACTCAATTTAGTCGACCCCGACGTATGGTCGGCATCATCAACCCTCAAAAAAACACCAGAGAAAAAGGTACTAGTATCGTTATCAAATGAAGATGATTGTTGGCATCTTAAAAGTGAACAGAGTAAATTACATTTTTATATTGGTATTCAAAAAATACCAGTTTTAAAGGCTGGGATAATTGATGCCTTAAACGGTAAATATGACTTTTCTGTCGGGGCAACTGGCGGTCAAAACTTATGGTTTTGGTAAAATTCATATAACAAGTGACTATGGTGTCAATTCCTAATTCTCAACTCATTTTAGGAGCCCACATGACACCATCTCTTACCATTGAATTTAAGATCACAATCATCTTTCTTATACAGGCAATTAATGCTGTTTTTTTTGGTTTTCCTGCCGCTAATAACCGTTCGTAAGTACCTTTAAAAACTGAGTTACATTGGATTGCGGACATCATCGCCATGTACATTGCCGTTC